>NC_021832.1 GCF_000439435.1 Spiroplasma taiwanense CT-1 | reverse complement strand
TTTTTCCCATTATTTCAACCAAAAAAAAAAAAAAAAGCAGAAATAGTATTTCTGTTTTTCTTCACCAAAACAGAAATAGTACTTCTGTTTTGATAATCTTAAGTTAAGTTTGCATCCCAACTTAAGATTCTATCCTTAATTAACAAGGAGGGAATTAGCTTCCTAAAATAATTATAACTAAAATATTTAACTTTTGTTAAAAAAAGAAAAAAATCAAAATAGATTTTGGCTTTTTTCACCAACGTTGATGGAGCAAATTTAAATAATATTTACTTATTTTTCTTAAAATTTGCTAAATGCACTTGCTTTTTCTTCTCTAAATTATTAGCATATTTTTCCATAGTTATAGGTATTTCTAAAAACTCTGAATGTACTGAAACATTATCATCAAAAAAATCTCTGTCATCTGACTTATATTTGGCTTCAACATTTAATTTAAACAAAATATTACTTAAAGCTTTTAAATATTCAACGTCATACTTATTTGAAATAAATATTCCCTTTAATTCATTAACCATATATTTAATATTGTCTTTAAACACTTTTGAAACTATTTTTGCAATAGCATCGTTAATTATTGGCTTGTGATAGTCTTCAAAGAACTTATCTAAAGAAAAATTTAATAAATCTTGGTAATAATCGTTCCTTGATTTTTTTAATGTTGTTTTATCCATTTCTATTTTAACCTTTAATATTTCTTTGTAAGCAACCCATTTTTTCTAATAAATCTTGCTCTCTTATGACTATTGTAATTGAATTTGATGTAGCCATTTTTTTCTCTCCTAACTGTAATTGTTTAATCTTATTTTTTCTACCATTTTAGGCATAACATACACTACTTTATATCTTGCAATAGTACTTGCTAAAAATATAGCTTTTTCCGCTTGTTTTGTTAAAACTCAATCTTGTTCATCTCTTGTTAAAGGTGTTGTAGGAATTCACTTAACCAAATCAAATTAGTGTGCTTTAGCGATAAAGCGTTTTTGCGTCACTTGGGCAAATACCTTTTTTTGTTTTTATTTTAATGTTTTTATGCCCCTTTTTTTCGTCAACATAAATAATATAATTAACATTTAATAAACATTATCTTAAGTTAATAAAGAGATTAGATATGTTTGAAAAACAATTTAGAAAATTATTAACTAAAATAAAAAAAGGTAAATAAGAAATGATAAAGATGATATTTAAAAATAGTATAAAATGAAAAAAAATAGAACAATATATAACAAAAAACCTGATAAATAATGGGTTTTTTGTGTTGGTTTTTAAAAGGGTGTAGTATTTGATTAAAAGCAAAACTATTGCACGTAAAATAATATTCTTTGACCCTTCTAGACAACGTTTTAGCTTTGAAAAAATATAAATAATATGTATATATTATTTAGTTTATTTATATATAATATATACATATTATATAGATTATTTATATTATACATGTATAATATAAATATATGTAAATAACTATTTTTTGCATAGAAAGGGGTTAAAAAAATGAAAAAAATTACTTTTACAAATTCTAAGGGTGGAGTTGGAAAAACAACAATTACTTTAAATGTAGCTAATGCTCTTGCGAAATTAGGAAAAAAAGTTTTAATTTTTGATTTTGATTCACAAGCTAATATTTCATTAGCTTTACAAAAAAATTGAAAGTCTAATAAAGAAATTATTAAATGGTTTCAAGAAGATTCTACAAAAGAAGAATTATTATTGTCTATTGAAGATACTGATATAGAAAATATCTTTTTAGTTGGGGCAAATAGAGAATTAAGTTTAGTAACTATGTCAGATTTAAATTCTTTGGCAATGGGAGAGCTTATTTTAAAACAAAATTTTAAAAAAATTGAAGAGGAATTAAAACAAAAAATAGATTATATTTTAATGGATACATCACCAACAATGAGTAAAATTTTATTAAATGTTTTGCTAGCGGCTGATGAAATAATTATTCCAATAGAGCCACACAAATTTTCTATTGAAGGGTTAGAAACAATCACAAAGCCCTACAACAAAATGATAAAAACTTTAAATGATATTGGTAGTAATATAAAAAATAATATTAATTATTATGTAGTGAATAAAATACAAAAAAACGTAACACACAAAGATGTTATGCAATGAATTAATACATTAGCTATTGCTAATAAAATTTTAAATTCTAAAATACCATTTTCGACAATTAGACAAAAAGAAACAATGATTAATAAATTTTCTTTAACAGACAAAAGTCCTTTCTTGATACTTGTTGAAGAATTATTTGAGAAAGGAATATTATAAAATGGCAAATAAATTATTTGAAAAATTATCGAAAGATGTAAATACAAAAAATACTGCAAAATCAATCAATGATCTTGTACAAGAAAAACAAAAAAACGAAGAATATATAGATGTTTATAATATAAAACCTTTAAAAAAAATAAGTAATAGTTTTGAATTTAAAGGAAAGCAAACAACTATTTATTTAGATTATGAAACCTTACAAAAAATACAAAAACTAAAAAAAATGGGTTTAAATCCTAATTTGTCAGAAAACACAAGAAAGTTTATTGGTGAACTTTACGAAAAATGAAATAAGTAGAAAAATAATGTATAATTGAGCTGCTTTTAAAAATTACGTTTACAAAAAAAACAAATTTTGGAAAATTTAGAAATAATACAAAAAAATTAAAAAAACAACACAAAATTTTTAATTTTATGTTATTTTTGATATTAAGGTAAATAGAGCCCTAACGCCGTTAGGGCTCTATTTTTTATCTGAACCGGTGTTTTGGTAACTAACATTTACTATTTTTTTATTTTAATAATTAATTTTTTTAAGGAAAATAGAGAAGAAATTATAAAAAATTGTTGGTATTGGTAGTTAATGAATCAAAAGAAAAAATTGTTTCCAATAAGCATGATTTTGAATGTTTAGAAGCTTTAAGTAAGTATTTTTTTTTAAGAAAAATTTGATATTTTTTACTCATATTTATTAATCAAACTATCAATATAATTTGTAAATTCTTGACTTACATTTTGACCATTTGGTAAAATTGGATTTTCAGTTACTTGTTTTTTCAATGCATTTAATAATTCAATTAATTCTTCTTTTGAAGCCACATAAAATCTTTTTCCTTCTTCGGGTTTTCAATCTGGATTTAATAATATTATTTCATAAGAAATAGCATATAAATCTGCATATAAAAAAAGCGTTTCTTTATAATTTGTCCAATCATCTTTATCATTTTCTAATAATATTATATCAAGTCTGTCATTTTTGTTGTTGTATTCAGCAATCAGATCTTCTACAGTTTTTACTTTTTCTGTCGTATTGTCAGAACAAGCTACAACAAAACTACCTGAGCTCACAATTGTTCCTAACGTTCCCATTAAACCTAATATTTTTTTCATATTTTTTCTCCTTTTTTTTAACTTAATAGTTTAAACTACCATTTACAGCAATTATATTATTTTTTTTTAATATTTTTCTAGTTTTTTTTTGGCTTGTTTTTTAAAGTCATATAATTTATATATTTTAATTTTATAATAAAAAAACAAAACGACTTTTATTTTTTTATTTGTATTTATTAATTAATTTATCAATATAATCTAAAAATTCTTGACTTACATTTTGACCATTTGGTAAAATTGAATTTTCCATTCAATATTTTTTCTCTGTTTCTAATTCTTCAATTAATTCTTCTTTTGAATCTACATATTCTGTGTTTTTTACTCCTCGTTTTCAATCTGGATTTAATAATATTATTTCATAAGAAATAGCGTATAAATCTGAATATAAAAAAAGTGCTTCTTGGTAATTTGTCCAATTATTATTATCAGCCTCTAATAATATTATTTCAAGTCTGTCACTTTTGTTGTTGTATTCAGCAATCAGATCTTCTACAGTTTTTACTTTTTCTGTCGTCTTGTCAGAACAAGCTACAACAAAACTACCTGAGCTCACAATTGTTCCTAACGTTCCCATTAAACCTAATATTTTTTTCATATTTTTTTCTCCCCACTAATCATATTTTACAAAAAAAAGAATAAAAAACATAAATGTTTTTATTCACTTATGCCTCAATATTCATAAACTTCTTTTTTTAACTGTAAAATTTGTTCTGCAGTTAAACCCGTAAAACCGTCTTTTTCAAGTGTTTTAAATGCTTTTTTTATTCCATCAATTACACTTTCTCTTGATTGTCCTTGTGAATTCGAACTTGCACCAGGCTCCGGTTTATAAACTAAATTTTCTCCCATATCCAATTCATAAATGGCTATTAATTTCAAACTCAAATCAATAAATTGTAATTTTATTGCTTCATAAACATTTCCACTTTTTCCCAATTCTTCTGATTTTTTATAAATTTCGTTTATTTCTTCAAGCAATTTATTAATTGCCTCAATTCTTTCTTCTTTAGTCATTTCACTAGGTTTTTTTTCAGTTGAATCTGAGTTTGAATTTGAATTCAAACTCCCACACGAAACAACAGTTGCTGATGAACAAATACCTAAAGAAATTGCCCCTACTAAGCTCAATAATTTTTTCATTTTTATTTCTCCCCACTAATTATATTTTACAAAAAAAAGAATAAAAAAACATAAATGTTTTTATTCACTTATGCCTCAATATTCATAAACTTCTTTTTTTAGCTTTACAATTTCTTCTGCAGTTAAACCCGACAAACCGTCTTTTTCAGCTTGTTCAAATAATCATTTTATTTCATCAATTACACTGTCTCTTGATTGTCCGCTCGAATTCGGACTTGCACCAGGATCAGAACTTCAAATTAAGTTTTCTTCCATATCCAATTCATAAATGGCTATTAATTTCACATATAAATCAATAAATTGTAATTTTATTGCTTCATAAGCATTTCCGCTTTCCACCAATTCTTTTGATTTTTTATAAATTTCTTCTATTTCTTCAAGCAATTTATTAATTGCCTCAATTCTTTCTTCTTTAGTCATTTCACTAGGTTTTTTTTCAGTTGAATCTGAATCTGAATCTGAATCTGAATCTGAGTTTGAATCTGAGTTTGAATCTGAGTTTGAATCTGAGTTTGAATCTGAGTTTGAATCTGAGTTTGAATCTGAGTTTGAATTTGAATTCAAACTCCCACACGAAACAACAGTTGCTGATGAACAAATACCTAAAGAAATTGCCCCTACTAAGCTCAATAATTTTTTCATTTTTATTTCTCCCCACTAATTATATTTTACAAAAAAAAAAGAAAAAAAAACATAAATGTTTTTATTCACTTATGCTTCAATATTCATAAACTTTTTTTGAAAACTTTTAAAACCGTCAATAAACTTTTAATTATTTTCAACCCAAAAAATTTGAAATTCATTAATAAAAGAAATCTGTTCATTATATTTTTTTTGTAAATATTTTCTTTCAACATCTGAATTCATAAAATCTTTTAATGTTTTATGTAATAAATTAAACTCTAATTTAAACGAAGCTGGTGTTACCTGGTGATTGTCAACAATATAAATATAACCAATCATTAAATCTGCTAAAACTGTAGATACAGTTTTAGTTACAATAACTTCTTAATTAACTTTGTTAAAAATATTTGTTTGTCTTGTATTCAATCTGGAAATAATAGTTCATGAAATTCTTTTAACTTATTTAAATGTTCTTCTAAAAATCAATTTTTTTTCTCTTCAAATGATAAATAAACTTCGTCTTGCACAACTGGTGCAACAACATCAAATGGATTTAATATTTGATTTAGAGCCGCTAAATCTATCATATTAGCTTCTAGATTTTTTGATATATTCAAAAATTCATTATCAGGATCTAAAAGTATAGTGAAATTGTTTTCTATCAATGAATATATAACCTTTAATATAATAGTTGTTGTTTTACCACTTCCTGAAGAACCTAGACGCCAATATTTAAAATATTACAACAAAGATAGAATAAAATTACAAAATTAAGATGTACAGAAAAATATGAACTAATTTTTCTAATTTGTGTTCTACTTTAAATTATTTCTTTTTATTCAAAAACTCTAGAAACACTGTTTCAAAAATTTTTGAAAATAATCTCAGGTATATCTTGAAGTTTTTTATTAATTTCAATATTTGACTTAATATTTTCCTTAGATAACATTTGTGTTAAAATTCAACAATTTGCTCTAATATACTTTAAAAATAATTCATATATTTTTTCATAAGTTAATGATTTATCAATTCTTTTAATATATCTTTTTTGAGCAAGATTTAAATACATATTATAAGTATTTGAACTATTTTGTAAATTAATTTGCTCTAATTTATCTTCATAAGTTTTTCCAATTTCTAATTGGTTAATTATAAAGTCCTTTTCTTCTTCTGAATTTGTAAATTTAATATTTTTATTTTTTTTAATACTTAAAACAATAAATCATATTATACTTATAATCGAAATTATATATATAATTCCAATTAATAACATATATTGTAAGTATCCATCATCAGATGGAGTAAAAATGAAACAAAAAATAATAAAAATTAAAGTATTTAAAATTATAAAAATGAAATAAGGAATAAATATTTTATTCTTTTCACGATCCAAGATAATAGGAAATTTAAAAAATTTTTCTTGATCAAATATATTTTTAACAAAATCAATTTTTCTTTTTAAAATATATCATGAAATTAAATACGCAAAAAAACCTGACATTAATATTGGAATTATACACATAGAAATAGCTATTAACATTTTAAAATTTAACCCCATCTATTCATGCAATTATTGCACCTATTGTTGCTATTAACGCAATCAAAGTAGGCATACATCAACAAAAAGGTGTTATACCTGCTGTTAAATTTATTAATAAAATTTTTGATGTAGTTGCTAATACTTGTCCCAAAGATATTGTTGCACCAATTACTGAACCAAATTTTTCTCAATTACTCATATCTTTGTTATATTTTTTTAAAGCAATACTCACTCCCCCTGCTGCTGCACCTAAAAAACCCGCTACAGTTGAACATCCAACAGCTCAAGGAATAGTTGCACCAAAACTTCAAAATGACCCTGCCCAAAAACCTGCTGCTGCCACAGCAGCTGCCGCAGATAAACTACTTAAACTAAGTTTTGCAACTTTCAACTTTGAAATTAATTCACTATTCTTTTGAGCAGGAGTTAGTTTTGATAAAAAATTGTTATCAAATTTCAAAAAATTAAAATTAGTCTCCCCAAAAACATTAAAGTTTGTTGAAATAATTTTTTTAGAATCCATATTAGTAAATTGGTCATAACCTTTATTAAAAGAGTTTACAAATTGCTCGTTATTTACTTTGACATATTCTATAGTATCATCTAATCCAAGGTTTTTACTAGAAACTTCACTTAAAATTTGTTCTGCCTTATTTTTTGAAAATTCAATATATTCTAAAATTTTATCTTGATCAATATTATTTGATATTTTTAATAAATTATTATTAATTAAATTTTCTTTTATATTATCAAAAACATTTTTAAATTCTTCTTGCGTATTATCCCAATCTATTTTATCTTCAGTTTTATATACTACATTATATTTTTGTATTTTATCTGTTGACACGGATGCTACATAACTTGCTCCAGAGGCCATTATAGAAACAGTCCCTAATAAGCTTAATAATTTTTTCATATTTTATCTCCCTATTAATTATATTTTACAAAAAAATAAAAAAACATAAATGTTTTTATTCACTTATGCCTCAATATTTATGAACTTCTTTTTTAAAATTTTCATAACCATCAATAAACTTTTGATTATCTATTTCACCATTTGAAATTTTCTTTTGTAAACTAGACATTCCTTCTTTTACTGTTTTTATAATTTCTTCAGTAGACATCCCATATTGACCTTCTACTAATTTTTCCCCCATATCTAATTTATATATTTTTTCTTGTAGTTTATATCGGTTTTTAGTTCGTATACGAAAATAACCTAATAGATCTCCAGAATCCTTCATTTTATTTGCTTTATTTATTAAATTCTTAGCTTCTTCAGCTAATTTTTTAATAGCTGCTATTCTTTCTTCTTTAGTCATTTCACTAGGATCTTTTTCAGTTCCACATGAAACTACTGTTACAGCTGTTGTAGCAGTTAAACCAGCTACTCCTAATAAGCTTAATATTTTTTTCATATTTTATCCTCCTTTTTAATTAATATTATTATAAATATTGAGTTAAAATTGGTAAAATAAACATTAAATTTGATTTAAAAAAGTATAAAAAATTTAAATTTTTTTAAAAGATAATGTATTATATTTATAAGGTTAATTCGTTTTTAACCTTCCTTTTTGGTCCAAGCGACCCTTCTCCTCTTATGAGGAGGTTTTTTTTTGAGGATACATTATATATGGAACAAAAATATAGAAAATATACTATTATAAAATATTATAAATTACATGCTAATAATATCTTTAAAACTATAGATAATAATGCAAGTATTAATTTTAAATTAAATGATGAAGATTATTTAAAAATAAGACCAGCGATAATTTGAGATATAGTAGAATTAAATGGTAATTTTAAGTATCTAATCCTACCTCTTACCACCAAAGAAACAAAAGGTTTATTTAATCTTAAATTTAGATCAAAAATTAAAATTTCAAATTTAAATAGTAAATCTTTTATAATGTGAGATTCAATAATAAATATTGATGAAAATTTAATAATTGGTAATTATAATAAAAATGGTAAGACAGTAAAATTATCTGAAGCTAATAAAAAATATATTTTAAGAGAAAAATACTTTAAAGATATGACTATATTTAATAATAATTTAGATTTTAAAAAATATACTTATTTATCAAGTCAATTATTAATAAATAACTTATCAAAAATAGCTTGAAATAATTCAAATCAAATTAAGGATGAAAACCCAAAAATTATAAGAGAATGTTACATTTGTAAAGAAATAATAAATGGTGGAAATAAATGAAATGAAACTAATCCAAAAAAATCTTGAACTATAAATTTTATAGATGGTAATCCATTTAATTATAGTAATAAAAACTTTTGTATTGTTCATTTTGAATGCCTGAATATTAATAATAAGTAAAGAAGAAGATATTTATTACTTTAAATAATTTTATTTTTAAAAAATAAAATATGATATAAATAGTTAACAAGAGATATGTCAGAAATGGTAATTCTCTTGTTTTTTTTCTCCATTTTAACACACTTAAAAATAAACAAATTATCTCTTCGCTCGCCCCAATTATATTTTTTTTTACCTTTATTTGGTTTATCAATTATATTTTTTTATCACTAAATATAATTAAGTTTTATAATAAAAAAATAGAACAACTTCTATTTTTTACTTATACATTTTAATTGTTTTATCTAAATAATTCATAACTTTTGAACTAAACACTTTTGATCAACCAGATTCTTCATCTTGTAAAAATTCTAAATACTCAACCATTTTTTCTTAAGAAGTAATAGAGTCATAGTCTCTATGTTTAAAAGTTTTGTCTTTTGATATTATTTTTCAATATAAAACAATGGTGTCAATCATAAGTATAGTGCTGCTTTTAATCAATTAAAGCACCTTTTTAAATATTAATTAAAAACCCTTTATTTATGAATTTTTTGTAATATATATTATCTTATTTTCTCTTTATTTTAATAGATTTTGGGTTATTATCTTGATTATTTTCTTTGTAGTATTTTTTTATTTCTTTAACTTTTTCATATAAATTAACATGATTTTGCTTGAAATAAACATCTCTAGCAACTCTTTTTATATTTGGAGCAATAATTTGAGTTTCACTAACTTTTATCTCCATTATAGTTAATTCCTTTTTAACATACCCAAGTTGATGATTAACTTAAGATAATGTTTAAATTATGTTAAATATGTTAGTTATGTTGACGAATAAAAAAGTATAAAAAGGTTTAAAAATAAAAGTAAAATAAAAGCATATATTCAAATAAGTAATACAAAAATGCTTTATTACTAAAGTTGTTAATTTAATTTGGTTATGTGAATTCCTACAACACTATTAACCTTTATAACCTATTATCTTTTATCACTTAATATATTAGCCATCAGGGGGGGACTCTAATATATTTGTTGTTCGATTAAAATCATCTTTTATTTTTTCAAGTTCTTGTTTTGAATATTCAAAAACATTTATAAATTCTTTATATACTCCAATATTTTCAACAATGTTATTTAATTTATTTTGAGCTTTATTTAATAAAATAATAGCTTCTTTGTGATATTCTTCAACAACATCGCTCAATGAGTTTCAAAATTTCCCATGATATTCAAAAAATTTACCTGTTGAAGTAACATTTTCGTCTAAAGCTATAATATTACCTTGTTCATCCAAAATCCTTTTTCATTGTTTGTGTTTTAAATTTAAACCAATAATAACAAATCTACTATTATCAATAGTTACATATTTTCCTGAACTAATATCATTAATTCTATTATTTTTAATTCTATAAATTAACCCAATTTTACTTGTTTCTAATTCATTATCTCAATTTGCTTTAACACAAACAAATTCTAAATAATATTTTTTATTTGTATCAATATTCAATTTTTGTTCACTTGTTAAATCTGCTAAATTTAAAGGTATTCGAACCAACATTGATTTATTATCATACCCATAATTTGGATCAATAATATGCTTATCTCAATTAACAATAATATTGCTTATATCTTTTTTATAATTTCTTTGATTAATAACGTCAAAAATCCCAGATTTGTTTATCTGATTTTTTCCGTCTTCTCAAAATATATCCATTTCATTATGCTTTTGTATAATTAACTCTAACTCGCTCAATATTTGACTAGCTTGGTTTTTATCAATTTTTTTACCATTATGTTCACTTAAACTATCAATGTATTGATGTTCAATATTCTTTCTTTTTAGTAGAGAAAAAAGACCATTAATATATCTAATTTGCTTACTTGTAGCTGTTGAATTTACACTAAAATTAATCATCTTTAATCCCTTCCTAATAAAAAAAGATAGTTTCTCCACATTTCTGTTTTGAAACTATCCTTATTATTAAGGGTATTTATTAGAATGCATCTGCAAATTACATCCCAATATCCAAAACAGAAGTACTATTTCTGTTTTTTTAACTATTTACTTATACATTTATTAAACACTATTTTTCCCATTATTTCAACCAAAAAAAAAAAAAAAAA